>NZ_CAWOJA010000056.1:0-489 GCF_963881615.1 Rahnella sp. CJA17(1/100)
CTATGATTGTCTGGGCTACGGTTTTGCAACCCGGACAACACATCGGTCGAATCGACCCTAAGATTTTTACTTTAAAATCCGATTCCGCTGGTACATCTTCGCCGCTGTGATAACAGGATTCTCACATAAGCTTTAATTCGTTAGTTGAGTAGGAGTATCAATAGGGAAGTTCATGCGACCTTGCACTAACCATTCAGAATCATTCGGAGAAAGCTCAATAAACCAAGGTCCTTGCATTTCGTGATCCAAAGTCATGGTGTAGTTGCCTTTCGCATCCGCTGTCAGTAGTTGAGTAAAATCGCGGTCAGGCAGTGTTCTGTGAACAAACATTGCGTTAATCGCAGGGAAGTGATCGAGTTTACCTTTCTCAAGAGTAATGATAACGGAGTTACCTTTCTCGTTAACTGAAGCTGAAAGGCCGAGTTCCTTTGCAATATTTACTTTTGAAATATCGACATTAATGCCTTTTCCTTTTTTATAGTAATCCTC
>NZ_CAWOJA010000057.1:0-479 GCF_963881615.1 Rahnella sp. CJA17(1/100)
CCGTTGCAGGTATCACCAGCAGCGGTTGTATCCGTTGATTCAACGCGGAACCCTGCAATGAGCTAGACTTTGTCGTTTTTACTTACCCAAACGCCCTTCGCGCCAAGCGTGATCATTACCGTCTCGATGCCTTTTGCGTGCAAAGCTAAAGCTGCCTGATGAGCGGATGCGCTGTCAGTAACAGTAATGCCTGTCAAAACTTCTGCTTCGGTTTCGTTGGGTGTAATCACATCAACACAAGCAAGCAATGAATCCGATAATGGACGAGCAGGAGCCGGGTTTAGAATCACTTGAGTGCCACTCTCTTTTGCTACTTTTTCTGCGTATTCAATGCCTTCAATTGGCGTTTCAAGTTGAGTTAGAAGATATTTAGCGCCGCGAATCTTCTCTAGATGCGGTTCAATTTGGTCGCAAGTCAGCTTGTTATTGGCTTCAGAAGAAAGACAAATGCTGTTTTCACCTGTTGCTGATACTTGGAT
>NZ_CAWOJA010000058.1:0-467 GCF_963881615.1 Rahnella sp. CJA17(1/100)
CTGACCCTGCGGCTGGGCGTCCGCGCTGAGAAAGACGCCCTTACCGCCGCGCAGGACGCCGTGTTCATCGGTGCGCAGCTCAAAACCTTCGCCGCGCGGCGCGTTCTGCGCATCGACGATATGCCCGGAGTTCAGCTGGGTTTTGCCGTATTCGGTGGCGAGTTTGATGTGCTCCTCACCGCGCCGGTCCTCCATCCGCAGCTTGTTATTTGACGGGGTGCGCAGAACGTTGCGGGTGTGGTTAAGTCCGGTCACGTGGTCGGGATGTTCAGAGTCGTGCAGCGCGGCGGCGATATACGGCCGGTCGGGGTCGCCGCCGTCAAAGGCGATGGCCACTTCGGTGCCGTCGGTCAGCGGCATATGCCAGCCGTAGCCGTCGCCGCCGTAGGGTTTGGCGAGGCGCACCCACAGGTAGGCGTAACCGGCATCCGCCGGGGCACGGTCGCCGTCAATGCGCACGCGGTAGC
>NZ_CAWOJA010000059.1:0-463 GCF_963881615.1 Rahnella sp. CJA17(1/100)
GGCTAGCGGTGAGCAAGTGTTTAAGATATTAAAATACTTATTCTAATCTATTGAGGTTTAGGGAGTTTCATTGAATTAACTTACTTTTGGCCAGAACTTTCATAGGTTGAATCTTTATCTGTGGCACTTTCTAACTCGAAAGTGCCCTTTTGTTTCTTAGGTTTGTTTTTTGTACGACATTCAGTTTAATGTTTGACTTACTTTTCCTTATGGCGAAGCTTTAGTTATGTAACTCAATTTGCTCATCTACTACATTTTAGAAGCTAGCTATGAATTGCGGCTGATAAAGTCAAAAGCTAACAAGAACTAAAATAGTAGATAGCTGTCGTTTAATGCTCAATTCATAGATAAGTTACTGTTGTATAGCATAAAATCTATGTGGTTTTGTGTTGGCTATATGCTATAGATATCATTGGGGATACGATATCAATCATTCATAAAGTGCTGCATCATATGACAAAAC
>NZ_CAWOJA010000060.1:0-459 GCF_963881615.1 Rahnella sp. CJA17(1/100)
CTTCAGTAGCGCTTTACCAGAAGCGGACACGGCTGGCTATCATCATGGTGTGTTAACCGATGGCGAGCAGGTTAAAGGTCGCCTGTTTGTTATTCTTTTCGTTCGACTTTGCAAATGTGTTCTGAGGATCCCGACATGACCACCTTTCATCAACTTACCGCCACCAGTCTGGGTGGTCAGCTTATCTCTATGGCCGACTACGCTGGCAAGCTGGTTGTGGTGGTGAATACCGCCAGCCATTGTGGCTTCACACCACAATACGCAGGCCTTGAAGCGCTCTACAAGAAGTATGCTGCACAGGGGCTGATGGTGCTCGGTTTTCCCTGCAACCAGTTCGGTAAGCAGGAACCCGGCGGTGCCGACGAAATCGCACAGACTTGTCACATTAACTACGGAGTGAGCTTCCCGATGTTTGAGAAAGTGGAGGTCAACGGAACTGCTACGCACCCTGTGTTTAGG
>NZ_CAWOJA010000061.1:0-456 GCF_963881615.1 Rahnella sp. CJA17(1/100)
GGTCATATGATGGCGACACTGCCCCGCAAAACTGGTCGAAACTCAGCCCTGATTTTTATCTGTGTGAACAGGGTAAAGCACAGTCGCCTATCGATATCAAAGATGCATTACAGGTGCACCCCCGCCCGCTTAAGCTCAGCTATCAGTTGCCACCGGTCAGTGTCATTAACAACGGTCACAGCGTGCAGGTAAATGTTCAGCAGGGGGACTTCGTTACACTGGACGGCGAAAAATTCGTTCTGCAACAATTCCATTTCCATTCCCCGAGCGAAAATACCCTCAACGGTAAATCTTTCCCGATGGAGGCGCATTTTGTTCATATGAATGCTGAAGGGGAGATTGCGGTGATTGCGGTGATGTTTGAAACCGGCAAGGCTAATGCCGGACTGGAAAAAATATGGCAACAAATGCCTGATAAAGCCGGAGAACCTGTCGCACTGAAGACGAAAGTTGATC
>NZ_CAWOJA010000062.1:0-456 GCF_963881615.1 Rahnella sp. CJA17(1/100)
CCATAATAATGCTCGCCCTATACCAGCAACGGCCCCCCAAGTTTCAATCTTAAGCTTCATTAGATTACTGAATAGCATTTCAAATTCGTTTGGTTTTTCAACAAAAGAATATAGCAGGAAGGTTTCAATATCGGCTTCAGGAATACTTGGTAAAACAGATATAGCAGATTCGATCCAAGGTTCAAAAGCTGGGTCAATCAACACCTCAACAAGTAGTTTTGAGCGAATAGGATGTAATGCTTCGATATGAATTTTGTCAGCTGTTCGACGAATTAAATATTCATCTTCGAACAGACTAAAGGTACCTTGTGGATCTTTTAAATCGGTAGTTTTTACCAGTGACTTAATGTCTACTCTGACCTCATGAGAGGTTGCTATAGCACAAGCCAATAAAAATTTAATTGCTGATGCCTCTAACTTACCTTCTCTAACTTCAGTTCTTAAACGGTTAACCTG
>NZ_CAWOJA010000063.1:0-452 GCF_963881615.1 Rahnella sp. CJA17(1/100)
CTCTTTCACCGTCAATCTCTTTTTCACCCATTGCAATAACAATTTGAGCGCGATTACCATTAAAGTAATCACTAAAGGTGACTGAACCTATGTTCTCAAACTTAGCTTGATCCGTATCGATTTCAAGATTACGCAACTTAGAAAGTGTTAGATCATAGCCACTACGTTCAAACCATAGTTTTGGCCAATCAATACCATTGAACACAATCTTGTCTTCACTACGGATATCTTCAACAAGGTTATCAATAACATCACCTCTTACGACAAAGCTATCAACGCCAGTACCGCCTTTGAACGTATTCTGGTAACCACCTAATACCATCAAATCACGGCCTTCACCACCATTGAACTGGCTATACTTAGAAATAGCAGCAGCTGTCAGATGAACAACTCCTACACCTCCGTAAAACACAGCATGATACCCCATCAACTTGAACACATCGTTACCAGTG